>NZ_CACVAN010000002.1 GCF_902726655.1 Virgibacillus ihumii | reverse complement strand
TTGCCAATCTTTTGAAACCTTATCAATTCAACGGTAAGGCTATTTGGCATGTCCGATTTTAGTATAACATGTTTTTTTAAACTTTTTTACCTTTAATTGTTGACAGCTATTGGCTGGTATTGCGGTAGATACTGATTAAGAAAGCGTAATATCAAAAGGTTTTTTCAAAGCAAACACACTGGTGAATACGCTTATTTTTAAATTGCTCTATGTCGTCCCCGACATAATGTGCAAAGGCATTCACTAAATAAAGCTTTGGCGTTGCACACTGGATTTGTTGATTCATTTCATCACCTTCAAAATAGATATGATAATAGGAATCAACATTCTTGAAATGCATTTTCTCGTACCAATTTTGAACCCAAAAATCGTCCCTAGTCCAAGCTTCCAAACGATTTAATCCAATTGCTTTAGCTTTATTTACAGCAATATCCAATAACTGTTTTCCGATTCCTTGGCGAGAAAAGTCAGGATGGACGGCTATATGCCAAATCATCCCGCCTAACCCTTCTCCTCTTGAACAAACCGTACGCTCTTCTTTTTCGTACTCAACGTCAATGAGTCCCACTATCTGTCCGTCGCGGAATCATTAGAAAGGTTTAAAGGTTTATTCCCTACAGAAAATATGTATGCCAATCTTTTTCTGAAAGGGGAAAATTATTCTCCTGGTGTGGGTTTAAAATAAAGTTACACCGTTTATAAAAAAGATCCACTGTTTAAAACAAAGATGCACCGTTAAAAAGGAAGATTGCCAACCAATCATTGATATATCATCAATGATTTTATATAAGAAGCGATTAAACTTTATTATAAAAATTACTGTATACTCCTTATCTAATAATACGTTTTGATCAATCTTTTTTATAACAAAATTACCATGTGGTGTAAAATCAACGATTATAGAATATTTTTGATTGAACTTTTTTATAAACCTACAGTTTGCAATATTATTAGTTATGAGGACGAATGATTTAAATCAGTAAGTGAAATACTATAGATAATCATGCATTCCGTTTGAGACGGGCAGTCTAAATGATTGAAAGCCATTTATTTTGGATTGGAGTGAAGAAAATGAAAGCTGTAACCTATCAAGGACCGAATAATGTAACTGTTAAAGAGGTACCGGACGCAAAGCTTGAGAAAAAAGATGACGTTCTTGTTCGAATAACTTCAACAGCCATTTGCGGGTCTGATTTACACTTGTATCAAGGGAATATCCCGTTACCTGAAGGATATGTCATTGGTCACGAACCAATGGGGATTGTCGAAGAAGTCGGCCCTGAAGTGACAAAGGTAAAAAAAGGGGACCGTGTCGTTGTTCCTTTCAATGTTTCATGTGGACAGTGCTTTTATTGCCAGCATGAGATGGAAAGTCAATGTGACAATTCCAATCCGCATTACGATTCAGGAGGGTATTTCGGTTATTCCGAAAAGTACGGAAACCACCCGGGCGGCCAGGCTGAGTATTTAAAAGTGCCTTTTGGGAATTTCACCCCTTTTGTTGTTCCTGAATCGTGTGAACTGGAAGATGAATCCCTTCTCTTTTTATCTGATGTTCTTCCCACTGCCTACTGGAGTGTGGTAAATGCCGGAGTGAAAAAGGACGATACCGTTATTGTGCTTGGCTGTGGCCCTGTTGGACTGATGGCACAAAAGTTCGCATGGATGGAAGGCGCAAAACGTGTAATCGCTATTGACCACCTTGGTTATCGTTTAAACCATGCAAAACGAATCAACAATGTTGAAGTGTTTGATTTCACCAAAAACGATGACATGGGCGAGTATTTAAAGGAAATCACTCATGGCGGGGCAGACGTTGTCATTGATTGTGTGGGCATGGATGGAAAAAAATCACCTTTGGAATATATGGAACAAAAACTAAAGCTGCAAGGCGGAACACTTGGACCTATTCAAATTTCAACAAAAGCTGTCAGGAAATTTGGAACGGTTCAACTAACCGGCGTTTACGGCAGCAACTACAATGCGTTTCCATTAGGTGCCTTTTGGATAAGGAATATTATGCTTAAGATGGGGCAGGCCCCAGTTATTCACTTCATGTCTAAATTGTTTGAAAAGATTATGAATAAAGAGTTTGATCCCAAAGAAATTATTACACACAAAATCCCTCTTGAGAATGCAAGTGAAGGGTATAGCATCTTTAATGATCATCAGGATAATTGCGTCAAGGTCATTTTAAAGCCGTAAAAGAGGGTTAATCCTGTAATAGGATAGAAGAAGCCTGCAGTAATGGTTTTCCATAATCATTACTGCAGGCTTTTTTATAAAATGTTAGATTATTGGATAATTCAGCTCGTAACTTGGGTAGCAATAGTATGGTGGTCTCAGTCCTATTTTTGGCATGGGCCAGGAATCCTCCATATAGACCATCTTAACTTTTTCATTTGAATGGTTTACTAGCAATAGCTTTACTTGTGGATTAAATTCATACCTCAAAATGGTAACCCCTTTCCATTAGGAATGTGTGGATTCTCCCCCATCAACATGAAGAACTTGACCAGTAACAAAACGAGAATCATCAGAAGCAAGATAGACAAAGGTTGGTGCGAGTTCAAATGGATGGGCAACTCGTTCCATTGGATTAAATGCTCCATATACAGCGACTTGGTCTGACGAGAAACTTGCTGGAATAAGTGGAGTCCAAATTCGGCCGGGAGCGACGGCATTGACTCGGATCCCTTGTTTCACGACATTTTTGGCCAAGGCACGTGTCCAGCCAACTATTGCGCCTTTTGTGGCCGTATAATCAATCATTTGCTGCTCACCTACATACGTCACCACTGAAGTTGTGCCAATGATTGAGCTGCCTGGTTTTAAATGAGGAAGCGCTGCTCTTGTTGTGTAAAAATGAGAGTATATATTAACCTTGAAGGTATCATCGAATTGCTCATCTGTAATGTCAAGCAGGCTTAGTTGTTGAAATTGGATACCAACGTGGTTACAAAGAATATCGAGACGTCCAAACGTATTTACTGTTTGTTCTACAATAGAGATACACTGTTGTTTGTCTCGCAAGTCACCAGGCATTAGAAAACAACGTTGTCCGAGTTGTTCAATCCTCGTTTTTGTTCTATTTGCATCCTCATGTTCATCTAAGTATGAAATAGCAACATCTGCGCCTTCTTTAGCGAACGCAATCGCTGCTGCTGCACCAATACCACTGTCACCGCCTGTAATGAGTGCAACCTTTCCACATAATTTCTCGCTCCCTTTGTAGTTCGGGTTTTCGATAATTGGGAGGGGTACCATAAGTTCCTCGACACCCGGGTGCTGGAGTTGTCGTTGTTCCGGAACACTGATCGGAATTTCTTCGTAACGTGTGATTTTCCCATAGTTAGGGTACATTGGATAAGGTTGAGTTTTCATGTTCTCTTTAAACATTTGTTGCATTTGCTTTATTTGGTCTAATTGACGACTTTGATCCTTTTGATCCATGGAAACCTCCTATAGAAATAATTTTCTGCCATAGAATGTTTATGTTGTTCACTACAAATATAGTACCTAAAAAAATAGGGCAACCAGAAAAAAACCGGCTAACCACATAATACGCTTGTCGCAATAAGGGTATTTTTGCACAACCCCTCGAAAAGGTGGAATAAGGAATTTGCCGAGAACTAATTCCCATACCTATGGTCCAATTAAGAAAGAGCGCCTTATTCAAGAAAAGCGCCCGTTTGAGGAAGATCATGGCAGATGGGCATGAGCGCTTTATCTATTATCAAATAAAAAATAAAGAGAGGCTGCATGATTAACAGCCCCCCTATACGATCGACGAATTATTTTTCTAAAAGCTTTAGAGATTCGCGATTGAATGCAGGAAGATCATCAGGTGTTCTGCTTGTTACAAGGTTTCCATCTACGATTACTTCTTCATCTTTTACAGTTGCTCCTGCATTTTCCAAGTCTTTTCTTACGGAAACAAAGCTTGTTAGCTCTCTACCTTTTAGTTGGTCTGTATTAACGAGAAACTGTGGACCATGGCAAATTGAAAATATGGGTTTATTATCTTGGAAAAATGTTTTCGCAAACTCACTATTCTTCGGATTAATACGTAGTAAGTCAGGAGAAAACCCGCCAGGTACGAGTAATGCATCATAATCGTTTGCATTTACTTCATCTATGCCTCTATCTGCTTGTATTTCGTCCCCATTTTTGCCATTGATGGTTTTTTTTGCTTCATTACTGATAATATCTACCGTATGCCCAGCTTCTTTGTAAGCTTTCACAGGATCAGTTAATTCAATTTCTTCTACCATGTCTGTTACAAGGACTGCAATGTGTCGACTCATATAGCACTTCCTCCCTTTATCATTCTCGAATATATTCTAGCAGACTGCCCATAACTTTATTAAGCAGTATGCTCATGAACCGTATTATACACGAACCAAATAACGATGCTCTAACTGACAGGCACTTGTTCCCTTCTACCTTATCGTGTTACATAAACGTGCACTACAATGGCATTTGGGAGCTGGTCTTTATTCCCCAACTGCGCCCGTTCGTATTGTGGCAATTTCATTCAACAATATCCTCATGCCGAAATTGAGTCCCTGCACATAATTATTGAATCCCATGTCCAAAAAAACAATGCTGAAACAAATACATACAAATAAAATTCCAAGTTTGCATAAAAAGATTCGTAATTATTAAAGACCCCGTAAATTACTAAATATACAATTAAAGATCCTAATAGATATGCTACAAAATATGTAATATTGAACTTACGAGCATCAAGATATTTATTTAACAATATTTGGATTGGTAAAGCGAATAAACTATACGATCCACCAAACACTAATCCAAAAAAGAAAACAATGTATATTGCTTCAAACGAAAGGCTAAATGGAAAGGATTCCATCAATAAATAAAATACCGACATAGACAACCCAGATAAAAATATTAATGTCAAACGTTTTTTTAGCAAAAAATAATCCCCTTGTTCAAGAATGGCGCCCGTTAATGATACAGCTGACCTTCTAATAATCGATTACATAAATTCGTGCATAAACCTTGTTCTTTATACCTTGTGAGCATTTCAATTACATCAATAGCTATCCCATTATCCCGCAGTATTTTATCAAATTGCGAAAGTGTTAAGTTTGGATCAATCTCTGCCTTTTTATCGGGAAAAGACGTTTGAAGTGTTTTATTAATCTCAACTAATTTGTTTTTTTGTTCCTTGGTAGTAGACGTGAAAGTCAATATCGTTTCAACAAAATCAATATCAGCATTTGATAGTCCCTTATCCTTTAGCCAATCACTAGCAGTTTCGGTTCCCATACTATTCACCTCTTTTGCCGCAAAATGATCCTTTTCTGCAGGGCTAGACGCCTAGTTTTATTCCGGAACAGCGCCCAATTGTTTTAAAAAACAATCAGTCTTCATCTGATTTGTTTTTTTTAGACTCTGGCCAGCTTATAAACCAATAAGCAAGTGTAGCAACGATTGAAGTACCTATTATTTCTAATATGCTTTGACTATGTGAAGGAAACACAAGATTCCATATAGACAAACCAACTAACATAATTATAAAAAACAAAAAATGTTTAAGCATTTACTCACCTCATTCAAGCTACGAAGAATGCACTCCCATCTGTTCAACAATCTGATCCAGTATGCGGTGTTGACACCATTATTAGTGAATCGCGCCCAATTCTTGAAGGTAAAAGTATATTATTAATACATTACTACTAACGCCCTGTCAGCAAAAGCAAATTAATTTTCGTTTAACTCTTAATTATTGTTTTTGATAATTTTTAAGAAACTAACATCTTCTTTCCGTTCCTTGGTTATTATTTGATGTTTACATATTTAATTGGGTTTTGTGCTCCTTTTGTTAAATATTGCTCTACCGACTTTTGGAGGTATTTTACTCGTACAGAATCATCTGCAATCTTTCCAACAAACTCCCAGCGATTTTCCTCGTTAGCATCTGCCCGGGTATTAAACGTACTTCCTGCCTTAAACCAAGATACTACATTATATATTTCGTGTACAATTCCATCAAATACCGCAAAAGCGTACTTTGCTTTCTCTCGATCTTTCCCTATTTTCCAAGCACCTCTTGTTGCATCATATAATTCTATATCAGTCATATCATAGCGGAAAATTTTATTCAATCGAATTAGTATCACCGGTTCCTCTATACTAGCCACTTCCCGATCATAATGAGAAATGAGTTGGTTTAAACCAACTTTTCCATACACCCCACTTTGAAATCCTCGTACTGCATTGGTTAATTTTTCTTTCCCAATTAAGTCAATTACCGCAGCCTCTACTTTTAATGCCGTTTCACTATCCTCCAGGCCATGAGTGAGTATTTCAATTTTCGGTTCCATTCCCCTTTCCCGGATACTTTTAACCATACGGGTTTTGGGAGTATCTTCCGTATCAGTCAAATGATAAAACACGCGATTACCAACGCCTTTTCCAACATAAAACACCTCATCCGTTATCGGCTCAGCATAAGTATAGACATAATGTTTTAGTTTATTAATAACCTCTTGCGAAAATTTTTGCATAATGTACCCATCCTCGTATAATAAGTTTTAATTCACAGTTGATGTCAATTTCCAATTTGTTTTGTTCCTTGACAAATGAATCTAAGTCTTGTATTCCGGGCTAAGCAAAGAATACAAATTGCAGATTTATTGCTTCGGAACACTCCCGGAGAATGGTCTTAGGATCGTTTGAGGCGATGCTTTATTATCCAGTGGCTCAACTATTTAGGAGTCTGCGTTCCCAGGGTTTTGTTTGAACGTCTTCTAGCCAATAAAAAATAAAGCCTGTCTGTTCATAGGGATTATATATGCTGATGTCTAAAATTAAAATTGGATCATTTGCCCCGTATACCTTCGATAACCGCGCCCGTTAGCGACATAAGTTAGTTGTTTCGGAAAGCAATATTATTTAATTTTAAAATAAGAGCTGCTACCGATTATGATTCCTCCACCAACGCCAAGAAAGGTTCCAATCACAACCCAGTGAATGGATAAATATATACCTAACATAAAAATTACTAATCCCATAAACAACAAAGCTATCCCTTTTTTCATATTTCGCATCTGCCTATTACTAGTCTATGTTACCCGTTGTATGAATTAAAATTGTTTCTCATCCGTGCCAAAAACCAGTTCTCTTATCTAAAACGATATAAGGATAATTGTTTTCTTCACCTGTATAAGAAATCTGTTCTGTATAAACCCACACTACATCACCTTTATCAATCATCTTTACGATTTCGTTATCATTTCCTGAGTAGGGGCTGTTTTTCCAATTTACTAAAAATAACTCTTTCCAATTATCTTTTATAGGTGCATTTACCGAAAGATAATTAGCTTTATCAAACAATGTCCCTTCCTTACCGTTATTCTTTTCTTTATATTCCTCCATAACAGTCCAAATTTCTTTAGCGGTTAGATTGTCATAAAAATTCTTAGTCCAATTAATTCCCTTTGCATAAACATAATCGGAGCTATCCATATACTCATCAAATATATAAGTTCTCAATGTTTTCTTTAATTGCTCCATTTTTTCTTGAGAAACACTATCTGACTTTGTTTTTGAGCGAGGATTGTTGTCATTATTCATTTCTTGATTTTCTTCATATGTAGCTTTGTCTTTTTTAGTTGCGTTTTGTTTTTTGGAAAGTTCTGTAGATCTTGAAGAATTTTCTTTCATTGGTTCATCGGCATCGTTAGAGTCAGCTGTTTGAGGTTCGGAGGAACACCCAAATAGTAGCGCAAACATCAAAATTAAACCCCCAAACAGATATAGGTGTCTCATATATCGTCTCCTTCATTGTGCGTTTAGTTAGGATTTAGTTAGGATAAGATCCTTTCCAAGGATTACTCTAATCATATTATATTATAACTTCTTCTTTAACTAAACTGTGCTCATTAGGGAAAAGCCGCATTCAATTCGGGAATCGCACCCGTTTACGGAACATCGACAAAATTATTGTAAAAAGTCAACTACAATTTCTTTGAAACTTTCTGGTTTTTCAAAATGAGGGAAATGACCACTATCTTTTAGTGTAACTATTTCACTATGCTCCACATCAGCGAGAAAGGTTTTAATCTGTTCATCACAAGTTACCGGATCATATTGGCCGTTTATTAAAATAGCGGGCTGGGTAACTTCCTTAAGCCTTGGAAGCAACGAATTAAACATTTCATCACCATCCAATAATCGATCATTATGTATATCAGTTTTTTTGAAAAACTGCTCCCATTCATCATCTGTGTATGATGAATAATCAGTTGGATTATCAAAATTATGAACGTGTATCTCCATTCCCCTTTCACCTAATTCAGGACGTATCTTCATAAATTCCAACATTAAATCTTTGGTTGTTTTACCAGATTTGGATAGCATTAAACATTGTTCTGCTAAATTTTTCTTTCCCTCATCTTTGAACAATTTTGATGCTTTTCTTAACGAATTTCTTGTAGTTAGTCCAAAATCAAATGTGGGACATTCAAAAATGATTCGGCTAACTGACTCTGGAAAAATGGTGGCATATAAAAGGCATAAGTAACCACCAAAAGAATGCCCCAACAAAGCCCATTTTTTAATACCCAATTCTTTTCTTAGCTCCTCACAGTCCATCACAATATCAGTTAAAGAAAAACTTTCCTCTCTATCAATCGCCTCTGATCGACAAACACCTCTCTGGTCAACCGCAATAAGTCTAACATCTTCATGTAACCTTTTCCCCTGGTGATAACAAAACTCGTAACAACTTTCACCAGGTCCTCCATGTAGATATAAAAGAGGTGGTTTATTTTCCGAACCATGAACTTCTACGTACATATCTTTTCCCCGAATATGAATTAATTTTTCGTTTGAAGTTCTTCCCACTTTCCATCCCCCTATCTATTCGATTAGCGCGCCCAATTCCTCAATAACCTATAATGATTTTTCCATTTTTATATTTGTTTCAACATATCCTAGTTGTTCATATAGGCTCCTTGCCACTTTGTTATGACCAAAGACATGAAGTCCTATCATTTTCAATCCAATCTCTTTGGCTATGATTTCAACTTGCTTCATTGCTTGTTTTCCATAACCTTTACCTTGATTGCCTGTCCAAATGTTAATATCATAAATGAAACCCTTATTATCATCCTTGTTTGCTAGCCATACCATTCCAACCTTTAAGTCTCCATCACGAATTGTAAATAAATAATTGTTATCGGTATTTGGTCCGTCAGGAAGTAAATGTTTGTGTTCCTTCGCTGCCTTACTGATTGCTCCCTCTTGCTTCCAATTTCCAGATTTAATTTGCTCGTTTGCAAAGTTATCAATTGCATAACTCAAATATTGTTGAAATTCTTCTGAACTCATTGTTTTTAATGTTACTGTCATCGTTCTTCCCCCGTTCTGACCGATACGATTATTCCATTAAATGACTCTTATGTACAATACGGGTATCGATCTTTATTACAGATAAGCGCCCGATAATGTAATAAAAGATATTAGTTTTGGTAGCAAGTTTCATACTCATCTTTCATCAGTAAACTCTGGCAGACTAATCCTCTATCGTGATAAATCTCTTTCTCCACGTTTAATTTCATACTATTTTTTTCGTTTTTAATGAATAGCGTATCTTCATTTGCCCATTCTAAACTGATACTTTTATTTGCGTCACTATAATATATTGTTTTCTTTTTATCATTTTCATCGTCATTCGTTATTTCCACCCATACATTAACTCCGCCTGCTGCACCACCATATAATTCATAATAAGCACTAGCTGTATATTCCCCCGTGGGTGATGTTACAGGTCCAGGTCCCTTTTGAGTGGATCCTCTATCAATTTCACTAAATGTAAAAAAGTACATTTCATATACATAGATTGAAGACACCAGAACAAACCCAGACAACGTTGCAACTAGCACTTTTTTAGGAAAAGGTTTCTTTTTAATGAAAGAAGTTATTATGTTAGCACATAAAACTAAAAATAATATGATGGTAATGAAAGAAATTAAGTAACCAAATAAAATTAAAATGATAACCCTCCCTAAATAATGATAATTCCAGCAATATAGTCCCTATATGCGATATTAACGCATTTTTTTATTAGGGAAAAGCGCCCGATTACTTAAGAATGGATCTTTTACTTATTTTTTTACATCAATCACTTTAAAGCGTTCACAAACAAGGAGCATGTCTTCAGAAAATTTCCGTCCGATTGCATTCAATTCGTTTCCAAAGAATTTTTCATGAGCCTTCCACCAATATTGGTAAGTCCTATCCCCTTCACCTTCTGCAACAGCAAACTCTTCAGTAACTTCATTCATTGGAGTTAGTGTAACCTCCACTGTCTTAATGATTGCTACAGGTTTGTCGTGACTGTTTAATATAATACTGTAATCTTCTGTTGTCGGAAGAGGTTCATTCTCCAGTTCATAAAATATATATCCTGAGCAAGTGGCAGTTTTAATGCCATCTTACCAATCGTGCGAGATAATCAGGATCATCTCCAAATTGCCATGCACTAACTGACTGAGGCTGATCTCGATCTTTCCAATATTCATTCCAGTACGCCTGAGCATCCTGATTCATAATTATAACCTCCATACATAGCTTTACTTTTATTTCAACCTCGTGTAAATAATACTAGTGCTATTATTAGGGAAAAGCGCCCTCGTATATTATTATTAACCAGATTTTTTCTGGTGTTAATCCTATATACCTATTATTCAAGGTATAATGGATTTAAATCAGAGAGAGGATGTCGTTCTGCGCCCTTGAAGCATTGTCTTCGTGTT